>NZ_JANIFC010000038.1:0-658 GCF_024518615.1 Mesorhizobium sp. SEMIA396 | reverse complement strand
TTCTGGCGAAAGGCGGAGTGGAACGACACAACCAACGGACCTAGCACATAGTCGAGCGCGGTGCGTTCCTCGGTGACGATCATGACTGACGCCGGCATGCCCGGATAAAGCGCAATCTGTGGGGCTGCAGCCAATTCCACCGGGTCGACTGCTACGTCGGCAAGATAGTAGGGAAACCCGGTCTTGCTGTCGGTAATGCGATCCGCCGAAATGCGGGTGACGCGACCATGAATTATGGGTATTGAGCGCTGTTTGTAGGATGTGAAACGAACTTCGGCAGCCATACCGGGTCGCAGGTTCGATATGTCCTCGACGCGAATCTGAGCCTGGACGACCAGCGAATTTTCGGTCGGAACGATATCGAGGATAGTCTGGCCCGGCGAAACGATCGCGCCGATCGAGAAGACGCTGAGATCCATCACCTGGCCGTCATAAGGCGCGCGCACTTCGGCTCGGTCCATGGCAGCCTGGGCGGCAAACATCTTGGGCACAAGGTCGGCAAGGTTCGATTGCGTATCGATCAGCATGGCTGATAGTTTGGCTCGGCGCTCATAGGTCAATTGGGCGATCTGCCCGTTGAGTTCGGCTTTGCTCTGTTGGCTGCCGGCTATAGCGCCGAGGTTCTCGTCGATTAGGCCCTGCAGATCCGAGGCCGATC
>NZ_JANIFC010000037.1:0-1037 GCF_024518615.1 Mesorhizobium sp. SEMIA396 | reverse complement strand
CTAGGTGTGAGCTTTCGAGAGGTTGTCCATTCGGACCGGACCGAGGAGACTGGAGTTACCACGCTTCAGCATCCATCGGAGGGTCCGAATGAACATCCACAAGAATGCCCGTCTCACACCGCTGCGTCGAGAGGAGATGGCGTTATCGGTGATAGAAGGCGCTTTTTCCAAAGCCCATGCGGCGCGCGTCTATGGCGTGTCGGCCAAGATCGTGGCGCGCTGGGTCGAGCGCTATAAGACCAAAGGGCGGGCCGGCATGGTCGACCGCTCGTCGCGGCCCACCGTCATGCCGAGCCTGACCGAACAGTCCGTGGCCGAGCGCATCGCAGCCTTGCGTCGCCAGCGGCTGACCGGCAAGCACATCGCCCATGAGGTCGGCGTCTCGCCCGCCACCGTCAGCCGGGTTCTCAAGCGTGCCGGGCTGTCGCGGCTCAGGGATATCGAGCCGGCCGAACCGGTCCGGCGCTACGAGCGGGAGCATCCCGGCGAGATGATCCATATCGACATCAAGAAGCTCGGCCGCTTCAGCCAAGTCGGCCATCGTATCACCGGCGATCCGCAAAAGGGCAAGTCGCGCGGCGCCGGCTGGGAGTTCGTCCATGTCTGCATCGACGACGCGTCCCGCATCGCCTTCTCGCAAATCCTGCCCGACGAGAAAAAGGAGTGCGCCATCGCCTTCCTCAAGGCCGCGGTCGCCTATTACGCCAGCCTCGGCGTCACGATAGCCCGCGTCATGACCGACAACGGCTCCTGCTACAGATCAAAGGCCTTCGCCAAGGCCTGCCGCGATCTCGGCCTCAAGCACGTCACGACAAGACCCTATACGCCCAAGACCAATGGCAAGGCCGAGCGCTTCATCCAGACAGCACTGCGCGAATGGGCCTACGCCATTGCCTATCCGACATCCGATCATCGTGCCGCCGAACTGCCTGTCTGGCTGCACAGATACAATTGGCATCGTCCACATGGCAGCCTAAAGTCAAAAACGCCTATCAGTCGCCTCGCCCTGATCGAGGACAACCTGTTGAAGCTCCACA
>NZ_JANIFC010000036.1:0-1159 GCF_024518615.1 Mesorhizobium sp. SEMIA396 | reverse complement strand
CAATGAGCGACTATCTGTGGTGTCAAGTTGCATTGGCGAACTCCATGCGCGCATCGCGTGCTTTTGCATTGAGAATGACGAGGAGTTTTCGCGCCAGCGCCATGCGGATGACCATTTTGGTTTTGCCAGCCTTTTGCAACCGTTCGGCGAAAGCTTGCAGATGAGGATCGTACCTGGCGACGTGCCGGGCAACGATAAAGAGAATGCCACGCGGCCCGGTGCGACCGCCCCGAATATTACGAGGTCCCTCGCGTTTGCCGCTATCATTGGCGAAAGGCGAGAGCCCCACCAGCTTGGCGATGGCCTTGTTGGAGACGATGCCGATCTCGGGGACCTCCGCCAACAGACGGGCAACGGTGCGGTCAGCCAAGCCCTTGAAGACGCGGAATGTCATGTCGAGCCTGGCCCACAACGGATCATCGTCAATCAGCGAGGCCACCTCGCCAGCCAGCCGCTTCTCCTCGCGCTTGAGGCAGGTCAGCACCGTGGAGAGACTGGCCAGCGTCTCGGCGTCTGTGGTGGCGCTCTTGCGCTGCTTGTTGACGGTGATGTCGCCGGTGACTTGGGAAAGCCTGGAAACCAAGACTTTCAGTCGCTGCTGCGCGGGACTGGGCGGCGCCGCCGGCACGATCTGCTTGACCGACGCGTAATGGGCGATCACGGCCGCGTCGATGCGATCGGTTTTCTCGAAGGTGCCCATTGCTTCGGCGAAGCGACGCACGCTGCGAGGATTGACGATGCCGCAAGGCAGGCCGTTCTCCCAAAGCCACAGAAAGGCCAACCGCTCATAACCGCCCGTGGCCTCCATAACCGCGAGCTCGACACGATGGCCGCGGCAAAACACCAGCAACTCGCCTAGTCCCGCTGCGTCGTTGGCGAAGCGAGCAAACGCAGCGCCCGGCCGGATATGGGCGTCCAGCCAATCTTTCGAAACATCAACTCCACAAATAATGTTGTTCACGGTAACCTGCCTTGTTCGTGCGATTGGAGCCAAGCGACTATTCGGTCGTGCGTGACAAAGGCGAAGATCCCAAGCTCATTGACGGTTGTAGCCGGAGGGGCAGCGGGCGACTTCGCCAAGCCTCGGGCCGGATGGCCATCCGGCCCGAGGCTCAATCGCTTCCATCGCACATAATCATCTCGTGCAGATACAAGGGGC
>NZ_JANIFC010000035.1:0-1530 GCF_024518615.1 Mesorhizobium sp. SEMIA396 | reverse complement strand
TTCAGACTGCTGACAAACCCCTGGCATTTGCTGGGGGTTTTTGATTCACTGGGTCATGTTGAAGCGACCCGCCCCTGAACAGACCGCGCTCGAGATGGTGACGCTGGATCAGTTGGTTCCTGCCGATCACCTTTTGCGCAAGATCGACCGTGTGATCGATTTCACCTTCGTCCACGATCTGACCGCGCCGCTGTATTGCCCCGACAATGGCCGCCCGCCACTCGACCCGACCTTGATGTTCAAGGCGCTGTTCATCGGCTACCTGTTTGGCGTTCGCTCGGAGCGGCAGCTGGTGCGCGAGATCGAGGTCAATGTCGCCTATCGTTGGTTCCTGCGACTGAAGCTGACGGACAAGGTGTTCGACGCCTCGACGTTGAGCCAGAACCGGCGGCGTCGTTACGACGACACCAGCGTGTCGCAGGCGATCTTCGACCGCATTGTTGAGCAGGCGATCCGGGCGGGCTTGGTCGACGGCACGGTGCTGTACACCGACTCCACCCATCTGAAGGCCAACGCCAACAAGGGCAAATACGATCTTGCCATGATCGCCAAGTCGCGGGCCGACTATTGGGCCGACCTCGATCGTGCGATCGACACCGAACGGGCGCTGCATGGCCAGAAGCCGCTGAAGCAGAAGGAGCGGCGGCCTGCGGTTAAGGAGACCAAGGTCTCGCGCACCGACCCCGACAGCGGCTACATGGTGCGCGAGGGCAAGCCGAAGGGCTTTTTCTATCTCGACCATCGCACGGTGGATGCGGCGCACGCCATCATCACCGACACGCACACGACGGCGATCGTCCACGATTCGACCGTCTACCTGTCGAGGCTCGATCGGCAGGTGCAGCGCTTCGGCTTTGATGTCGGCGCCGTCGGGCTGGACGCCGGCTATGCCACGGCAGGCATCGCCAAAGGACTGGAGGATCGGGCAATCCGCGGTGTCACCGGTTATCGTCGCCCCAGACCGCCCAAGCCCGGCATGATGGGTCCGTCCTCCTTCACCCATGAGCCGGCGGCTGATGGCTATCGCTGCCTACAGGGCCAGATGCTGGCCTACGCCACCACCGACCGCAATGGCTACCGCCACTACAAGAGTGACCCGGCTATCTGCCGCGACTGCCCGCTGCTTGCCTCCTGCACCAGCAATGCCAAGGCCCAACGCACCATCATCCGCCATGCCTGGGCCGATGCGAAGGAGCGCACCGACGCCAACCGGCTGACCGCATGGGGCAAGGCTATCTACCGCCGCCGCAAGGAGACCGTCGAGCGCTCCTTCGCCGACGCCAAGCAACTGCATGGTCACCGCTATGCGCGGTTCCGAAGTCTCACCAAGGTCGCCTGCCAGTGCCTGATCGCCGCCGCCGCCCAGAACATCAAAAAGATCGCCCTTTGCCTGTGCCCGAAACCCAAGCCGGCCCGCGCATGAGGCTCAATGCCTCTTGTCAAAATCTCCTGACACAAACAGTCCAAGACACTTCAATCACATAACAAAAAACCCCGCCGAAAATCGACGGGGTTTGTCAGCAGTCTGAA
>NZ_JANIFC010000034.1:0-1715 GCF_024518615.1 Mesorhizobium sp. SEMIA396 | reverse complement strand
ACAGCGCGCAATTTCGTTGCTGTGGCCCCAATCAGCGCCGTCCAGCAGTGAGGTTCGCCCCGATGACAGCAAGCGCCAGCATTGCTTCATTCGTTGTCATTGCGCGAAGGCTGCGGGCGGATAAATCCGACACCTTTTTTGATGTCGATTTGGGTGCCATATTGCTTTGAGAGCCTCTGGAGCCGGCCCAGAATGGCAGTTGCTTGCGGCTCCGAGGCGAAACGCGGCACGCCCCGATTGGCAAACCTCTTCGAGTGCCCGAGTTCAACCGGGTGGAGCTGCAACTCAGCGAGCTGATTGTTCTCGTAGCGGCTGACGGAGATAACGCTCTCATAGTAGATTTGGTCAGAGAGCCCTCCCACAAGCCCCTCTGCGGTCGGGTATCCTTTTGCCAGCTCGTGGATGCTGACCTCAGCATCCGTGTCAACTTTTGGATCCATGCCGTGAACAGCGAACATGTCCGCACCCGCAGGCGTTCGGAGGTCATCGTAAAAGAAATTCGCCAAGCCATAAAAGATTGGTCGACCCTTGTAGATCTCGATACCTCGCAGTTGATGCCGCCCGTGGCCAATGTACGCGTCCGCTCCAGCATCGATAAGGCTGCGGGCAAGCGACTGTTCGTAGTCAGGCGGTTCGTCGCTCCATTCCTGTTCATGACCATGGTTTGTAGCGATACAGAAGTCAGAGAATTGCTTGCCCCGACGAACATTTCGTAGAATCTCAGCAACATCACGCGAATCGGCTTCAAAGCTATAGCCTGCTTTTTCGCCGGCCTTGAATGTAGTACCGTCAATGACAACGCGGCTTGGATCCCGTCCGGGAGGACAATAATACGGCAAGACTTCTCGTACTTGCCTCAAATTTTCCAGCATCTCCGAAGGAACCACGATGCTTTTCGTCAAACGAAGAGCATTGAGTCCTGGCCTGCCAGGTGCCTCGCCGGCGGGATCGCCCGCACGAGCCATGCAACAGTACGATGCAGCAAATGACACCAATGCCACGCGACCGCGAGCGGTCTCCAAGAAGCGAGCAGCGCCGGCCTGTGCGAGGTTCTCGCCCGCACCTGCATGGATGATCCCGTTCTCATTGAGCACTCGGCTCGTCTCGCGCATGCCTTCGAGGCCCCAGTCGAGGGTATGATTGTTCGCCCGACTCACCAGGTTAAAGCCCATCTCTTTCAAGTCAGGTCCGATCTCCGGCAGGCTAATATGATACGCACCACCGTACTCAGCCTGGGGGCTTCCCTTAAATGACCGGATATCGAAGATGAGGGTTTCCATGTTCCCGAACGTGACATCGGCATCACGAAGGATTTCGACGACATCCGCAAAACCGGAATGGTGGCCTTTCATCAGCGCCCGCGACAGAATAAGGTCGCCAACCGCTACCATCTTGAAGCCATCGGCAACGTTCGTGGCAATTGAACCGACTGTATCATAGCTGCCAACCTGTTGAGTTGAACGACAGCCGCTTTCGTGATTTCTTTCCATAGATTATTCTATTGCCTCCTTTGACCGCATCTCGAGTGTTCGCGTCTGTTCGTGGAAAATTTGTTCGGATAAACTGATCTGTGACTGTCTCACAGAAATAGCGAGGATTTGACCGCCTCAGCCGGTTTCGGAGACGCGGCTCTGGCCGGAGCCCGCACATGACAGGCCACGACGCGCCCGTCTGCCATTGGAACCAAAGGGGGGACTTCGTTGCGGCAGCGCTCG
>NZ_JANIFC010000033.1:0-1771 GCF_024518615.1 Mesorhizobium sp. SEMIA396 | reverse complement strand
CCTCACTAAACAAACAGCCCGCCTCGTGCGGGCTCTTTTGTTTTTTGCCCTGGTGCCGGCGTTTAACCCGTCATCAGGCGCCCCCAAGCAGGCCAAGCCCAAGCCGCAAGACAGAAAACTCAAATCCCGTCCCCGAAACCAAATCAAAAACAGCCTGCCTGGCACAATGCCCGCCGGCCGTTTGCGTTCGGCTGGGCTGGCCATCGATTGCCCCGGATCAGGCGCCCGCAACAAGGCGAAGCCCAAGCTGCGGAACAAAAAAACCAATCCCGTCCCCTGCAAACCAATCTGCACCAAACAAACAGTTCGCCAGGCACCAGCCAGCGGGCTGTTCGCATTCGGGGGACAATGGTGCCTGCAAGCGGCACTCGTCGGCGCACAAAGAGGCCTCAGCCGACAAGCTACGACAACAAAACAAGCCTCTCAACAAAACCTAATTCAAAACAGCCCGCAGCCGCGGGCCGTTTGCGTTCGGGGGACTGGCAGTGAAGTGCCCAGCCGCCGCCATAACCGGATCAACCGAATCGGAGGCGAAAAAGACGAAGCATCCGATCCTCTTATCGGGCATCGGTCAGTGATGCCGGTGATGACTTGCAATCAAATAGGAAATGATTGGGTCGGGGGTGGTGTTCTATTCAGCCGGCTTTTTGTGGCCACCCTCGGCCATGACAATGACTGAGGACCGCGAATCGACCTGCATGTAGATCCTCGATCGCGCCGGCGGTTGGGTGTGTCACGCCGCAATAGCCGCAAGTGCCGTTGGCCGAGCGGCCTGGGGCGTTGAAGCGACGCCTCGATCAAGTCGAATCAAAGTGAAGGGTGATTCTCTGAGGATGAGTGGCGCAAGGTGTGGCATGGCCGAATCAGCCAATTTTGCTAATTTTTGCTAATAGCTGACATCTATCGCCAGGTTCGGGATCACTCCCATATTCCCCGCACGCTTTTCATCAGGAAGCAGCTCGAACCAGGCCGCTACAACAATGCCAGCGAGGTTGTCCGCGCGGGCCTGCGCATGCTTGAGGATTTCGAGGCTGCGCGAGGAGATACCGGGGCGGCGAACTGAACCCCGGCAGGATCCATCGAAGGGAATCCCTGCCGAAACGGTTTTCTCCCGGCTGGAGGCGCGTCATCGCGCGAAGCAGGCGAAAGCCAAGTAGGGGTGGAGTGTCGGACTGTCTTCCACCCAGGGCAGAAGCCGAGCTGGAGCAACTCTACTATGATATAGCCGGACGTGCGCCGCCAGCGATCTCCTGGGATTTCATTACGGGTATCCGCCACCATTGTCTCGACCTGTCGACGTTTCCACGGCGGGCACCGAGCGGGTCGAGATCATGCCTGGGCTGCGGATTGTTGGCTACCGCCGCGTCAGCATTACCTTTGCCGTCGAGGGCGGGCGGGTCCTGATCCTGGGCATCTTTTACGCCGGCCGGAACATCACACCGGAATTGCTCGAAGACCGGCTCTAAACGGCGCTTCGGTGGAGAATTGCTCTGCAGTCCTTCAGGCGCAACGGGTGCGATGGCACACATCAGCGCCTCGATCTCGGGACGCATCACAGGAATGGTAGGCGCTAGAACGCCGCCCACAATTCAGCCAAGCCAACTCATGAATTTCGGCCCGGTGGATATCTCTACGAGAAATCGAAAAAACATTGTCGATGTGTGTTGACAGTTGTCGTTGGTGGCGACTATATACGCCTCACGAACGAGGGCGGCTCGCCGCTGGCGACGAAGAAGTTTGCTTCTAAGCCTGCCCTTAGCGAAATTCAAGA
>NZ_JANIFC010000031.1:0-3556 GCF_024518615.1 Mesorhizobium sp. SEMIA396 | reverse complement strand
CTTCGGGATTGCGCGGGTGGGCATTGGCAATGAGAACGATCAAGTGTCTTAAGGGCAATTGGTGGATGCCTTGGCATGCACAGGCGATGAAGGACGTGATACGCTGCGATAAGCTACGGGGAGGTGCGAATACCCTTTGATCCGTAGATTTCCGAATGGGGAAACCCACCTAAGGTACTTGGAAAATCAGAGCAGCCGGAAGGTCGCAAGGCCGACTTGCTGCTGTGGTTTCCAAGTATCGATAATAGGTAACTTACCCTGAATACATAGGGGTAAAGTGGCGAACGCGGGGAACTGAAACATCTAAGTACCCGTAGGAAAGGACATCAACCGAGACTCCGGAAGTAGTGGCGAGCGAACCCGGACCAGGCCAGTGGCGATTGAGAGACAAGCGGAACCTTCTGGAAAGTAGGGCCATAGTGGGTGACAGCCCCGTACGCGTAATGCAATCAATCGTCCTCGAGTAAGGCGGGACACGTGAAATCCTGTCTGAAATTGGGGGGACCACCCTCCAAGCCTAAGTACTCGTGCATGACCGATAGCGAACTAGTACCGTGAGGGAAAGGTGAAAAGCACCCCGACAAGGGGAGTGAAAGAGTACCTGAAACCGATTGCCTACAAACAGTGGAAGCCCAAGGTTCGTCCTGGGTGACCACGTACCTTTTGTATAATGGGTCAGCGACTTAGTGTGACGAGCAAGCTTAAACCGCTAGGTGTAGGCGCAGCGAAAGCGAGTCTGAATAGGGCGTTCAGTTCGTCGCATTAGACCCGAAACCGAGTGATCTAGCCATGAGCAGGTTGAAGGTAAGGTAACACTTACTGGAGGACCGAACCCATAACTGTTGCAATAGTTCGGGATGACTTGTGGCTAGGGGTGAAAGGCCAATCAAACTCGGAAATAGCTGGTTCTCCGCGAAATCTATTTAGGTAGAGCGTCGACCGAATACCCCAGGGGGTAGAGCACTGGATGGGCTAGGGGTCCTCACCGGATTACCAAACCTAACCAAACTCCGAATACCTGGGAGTACTAGTCGGCAGACACACGGCGGGTGCTAACGTCCGTCGTGAAAAGGGAAACAACCCTGACCTACAGCTAAGGTCCCCAAGTTATGGCTAAGTGGGAAAGGATGTGAGGATCCCAAAACAACCAGGATGTTGGCTTAGAAGCAGCCATCATTTAAAGAAAGCGTAACAGCTCACTGGTCTAAATAAGGGTCTTTGCGCCGAAAATGTAACGGGGCTAAAGCCATACACCGAAGCTTAGGGTTTGGTCCGCAAGGGCCAAGCGGTAGCGGAGCGTTCTGTAAGCTGATGAAGCCATACCCGTGAGGGGTGGTGGAGGTATCAGAAGTGCGAATGCTGACATGAGTAACGTAAGGGGAGTGAGAGACTCCCCCGCCGAAAGACCAAGGGTTCCTGCTTAAAGCTAATCTGAGCAGGGTTAGCCGGCCCCTAAGACGAGGCGGAAACGCGTAGTCGATGGGAACCACGTTAATATTCGTGGGCTTGGAGGTAGTGACGGATCATTGAGGTAGTCCAATCTTATCGGATTGAACGGGCTGCTGCGTGGTTCCAGGAAATAGCTCCTCCTTATAAACCGTACCCGAAACCGACACTGGTGGTCTGGTAGAGTATACCAAGGCGCTTGAGAGAACTATGCTGAAGGAACTCGGCAAATTGCACGCGTAACTTCGGAAGAAGCGTGACCCTTTTCTACGCAAGTAGAGGAGGGTGGCACAGACCAGGGGGTAGCGACTGTTTATCAAAAACACAGGGCTCTGCGAAGTCGCAAGACGACGTATAGGGTCTGACGCCTGCCCGGTGCTGGAAGGTTAAGAGGAGGGGTGCAAGCTCTGAATCGAAGCCCCAGTAAACGGCGGCCGTAACTATAACGGTCCTAAGGTAGCGAAATTCCTTGTCGGGTAAGTTCCGACCTGCACGAATGGCGTAACGACTTCCCCGCTGTCTCCAGCATAGACTCAGTGAAATTGAATTCCCCGTGAAGATGCGGGGTTCCTGCGGTTAGACGGAAAGACCCCGTGCACCTTTACTATAGCTTTACATTGGCATTCGTAGTGGCATGTGTAGGATAGGTGGTAGGCTTTGAAACCTGGGCGCCAGCTCAGGTGGAGCCACCCTTGAAATACCACCCTTATTACTATGGATGTCTAACCGCGGCCCGTTATCCGGGTCCGGGACAATGTATGGTGGGTAGTTTGACTGGGGCGGTCGCCTCCTAAAGAGTAACGGAGGCGCGCGATGGTGGGCTCAGAACGGTCGGAAATCGTTCGCTGAGTGCAATGGCATAAGCCTGCCTGACTGCGAGACTGACAAGTCGAGCAGAGACGAAAGTCGGTCATAGTGATCCGGTGGTCCCGCGTGGAAGGGCCATCGCTCAACGGATAAAAGGTACGCCGGGGATAACAGGCTGATGACCCCCAAGAGTCCATATCGACGGGGTTGTTTGGCACCTCGATGTCGACTCATCGCATCCTGGGGCTGGAGCAGGTCCCAAGGGTATGGCTGTTCGCCATTTAAAGCGGTACGTGAGTTGGGTTCAGAACGTCGTGAGACAGTTCGGTCCCTATCTGCCGTGGGTGTAGGAATATTGAAAGGATCTGTCCCTAGTACGAGAGGACCGGGATGGACGGATCTCTGGTGGACCTGTTGTGGCGCCAGCCGCATAGCAGGGTAGCTATATCCGGACGGGATAACCGCTGAAGGCATCTAAGCGGGAAACCCACCTTAAAACGAGTATTCCCTGAGAACCGTGGAAGACGACCACGTTGATAGGCCGGGTGTGGAAGAGCGGCAACGCTTGAAGCTTACCGGTACTAATAGTTCGATCGGCTTGATCGTTCTCATTCCTTATGCTCATCGCTCCAAATCGGAGGATGACAGGCACATAAAGGACCAGCGAATAGCCCCGAGAGGCACCCGACAGCTCCGCTGCCGATGCCTCTTTGTGCTCCTTCGCTCAAAAGCTTCTCGAACAACGTGCGTTTTGCCGACCTGGTGGTTATGGCGGAGCGGCTGCACCCGATCCCATTCCGAACTCGGCCGTGAAACGCTCCAGCGCTGATGGTACTTCGTCTCAAGACGCGGGAGAGTAGGTCGCTGCCAGGTCTGCTAAACGCACGTTGAACTCACATCCAATCGGATGGAGTGATGTCTTCTCTTTATGAAATGGCCCGCCAAGGGATCACGGGCCGCGTAAGCGGCCCTTTCATTTGGTCAGCCATATACCTATCTGTAGGCCTCGGCTTACACAAAAAAGCAAGCAAACGCTTGCTTAGGAACGCAAGCAAGCGCTTGCTTGGATTAGCAAGCAAACGCTTGCTAAGAGGTGACGCGGGGTGGAGCAGCCCGGTAGCTCGTCAGGCTCATAACCTGAAGGTCACAGGTTCAAATCCTGTCCCCGCAACCAAACCTCACTAAACAAACAGCCCGCCTCGTGCGGGCTCTTTTGTTTTTTGCCCTGGTGCCGGCGTTTAACCCGTCATCAGGCGCCCCCAAGCAGGCCAAGCCCAAGCCGCAAGACAGAAAACTCAAATCC
>NZ_JANIFC010000030.1:0-4027 GCF_024518615.1 Mesorhizobium sp. SEMIA396 | reverse complement strand
GCCTGGACATTCGCTGTCCCCTCGATTCGCCGCCGCCGAACCGAGTGAATCACGCTCCGCGCCACAAGGGAATCGCAAAACCGAATTGCAGGAAAACAGCCCCAATAAACCGCTAATCCTGCAATTCAAAAGACGCTATCCGCCTCAATCAACAGGCCAGATCAATGGCTTGCGGATAGTTCACGGCGACTGTCCCGAGTCCGGTGGTCCTCCTCGACCTGAGGGTTAGAAGCTTTTCCAAGCCTCTCGCGCAACGCCGAGACCTCGAGCCGATCGCCAGGGCGTTGCACTTACGAGTCGAGCGCCGTTCTTGAGCTTCTCGTGCACCACGGTCTTGCGATCAACCCTCGCATGCGTCCCGCTTCGACAGACTCGCCCTAAGTGAATTGCACCAGATTCGCACAGGCTACAAAGTGAACAGAGCTAACGGACAGATCGGGGAGCACGTCAACGAAGACTATGTCCGACGCCGCGTGCGAACTCCGATTGCTTGGGCTGACCTGGTCCGCTTGGATCCAAAGTCAAGCCCGCACCCGCTCGCTCTTCGGGTCATACATTGGTTTAAGCGAGACTTCGGCGGCAAAGCGCTCGCCAGCTATCTCAATCTCGTAAGAAGAGGAAAGGAGAGCTGCCTCGCTCTCACTTTTGCAAGGTACATAGCCAAGGCCGATGGCTCCTCCAAGCGTATGACCGTAGCTTCCGGAGGTGATGGTTCCCGCAATCCGACCGTCACGGAAGATGACCTCGTTGTGGTGAAGTAGTGGACTGGGGTTTTTCAGCCGGAACTGAACCAGCCGACGGTCGAGCCCCGCTTCACGTTTTCTCAGCACCGCATCTCTCCCAATAAATCCTGGCTTTGCCGTCTTGACGGCGAAGCCCAACCCCGCTTCGAGCACATGATCCGCGCTGCCAATATCATCGCCAAGATGCCGATATGCCTTCTCGATGCGGCATGAGCCAATGGCATGCAGTCCACACAGCTTGAGGCCAACATCTGCGCCCGCCGCCTCAATTACTTCGAAGACATGCGCGGCTTGATCAGTCGGGACGTAAATCTCCCAGCCCAGTTCGCCGACATAGGTCACTCTATGCGCTCGCGCCAAACCCATTCCGATTTCAATTTCCTGGAAGGTGCTGAAGGGATTGTTGCCATTGGAGAAATCATTCGGGCTAACTCTGCCGAGCAGTTCGCGCGAATTCGGCCCCATGACCGCGAGAACGCTTTCCGAGGCGGATATATCGGTGATAACGACGAACTCGTCGCCTACATGCCGCCTCAACCAGCACAGATCGCGTTGCAGATCGAAGGCCGACACCACGAGCAGGAAAGCAGTCTCGCCGAGACGACTCACCGTGAGATCGCTCTCTATCCCGCCCCGCTCGTTTAGCATTTGTGTATAGACGATCCGGCCGACCGGCACCTCGACGTCGTTGGAGCAGAGCCGTTGGAGAAACCTGCATGCGTCTCGTCCCTCCACTCGGATTTTCCCGAATGGACTCAAATCGAAAATACCGACCCGTTCACGCACCGCCACATGCTCTTCGCGCTGGTTTTCGAACCAGTTCTGGCGGCCCCAAGAGTACCGATATTCGCGCTCCTGGCCCTCTCGGGCAAACCAGTTGGGTCGTTCCCAGCCTGCGGCTTCGCCGAACACGGCTCGGCGCGCTCTAAGGTGTTCATGAATTGGTGACCGTCGAATTCCGCGCGATGTTGTCATTTGACGGGCGGGAAAGTGGTCGGCATAGGTAAGCCCCACGATCTCCGTAACCCGCTCCTTCAGGTAGGAACGATTCTTCTGAAACGGCTGCATCCGACGGATGTCAACTCCTGAAACGTCGAGAGGCGGTTCGCCGTCATTCATCCACTGCGACAGAATAAAGCCCGCTGGTCCTGAGCCGGCTATCCCTCCCGTGTTGTAGCCACATGCTACCCAATAGCCCCTCAGGTTAGGAGCTTCTCCTAGGTGGAAGCGATCGTCAGGCGTGAAGCTCTCAGGTCCATTGAAGAAGGTGCGAATACCAACCTTGCCCAACATCGGCATGCGCTTTAGGGCCTTCTCCATAATGGGTTCGAAATGCGCAAAATCCTCTGGCAACTGGTCAAAGCAAAAGCTTTCGGGAATGCCGTCCATACCCCATGGCTTAGCCTTCGGTTCTACCGCCCCAAAGAGGATCTTCCCTGCATCTTCTTTGTAGTACGTATGTTCGTCCGGAACCCGAATGATCGGCAGTCGTGTAAGCCCTTCTATTGCCTCCGTGATCAAATAGAAATGTTCACAAGCATGCAAGGGAATCGCCACGTCGCTTCTAGAGCCAAATTCCCGAGCCCACATTCCTGCACAGTTTACCACGTGCTCTGTTTCAATCTCTCCACGCTCGCCATTCTTCTCCCACGTCACGCTTGACACCCGGCCGTTTTTCGACCGAACGCCGGTTACCTTCACTCCTTCATAGATGGCAGCACCGCGTTGCCGTGCGCCCCTGGCAAGCGCCATCGCGACATTTCCTGGATCACATTGCCCATCATTAGGGAAATGAAGCGCAGCAGAGACGTCCGACACATTGACATGAGGGTACATTTCCTCAAGTTCGCTGGAGGAGATTTTTCGCACCTCTACCCCGAAGGCGTTCGCGACCGAGAACTGCCGCAATAGCTCGTGCTTCCGCTCATCGGTAAGCGCGAGAGCCAACGAGCCGACACGGCGCAATCCAGTTGAAACCCCCGTCTCTGCTTCCAAGCTGGAGTAAAGTTCCATCGTGTACTTTGCCATATTTGTCATATCGGCAGAGCCGCGCAATTCGCTCAGCAATCCGGCAGCGTGCCAAGTTGTTCCGCAGGTCAGTTGCTTACGCTCGAGCAGAATTACGTCGGTCCATCCGAGCTTTGTGAGGTGATATGCAACCGAGCACCCGGAAATACCGCCCCCGATTATGACCGCTCGGGCTTTAGCCGGCAGTGATTTCGCTCCAGATGAGTCGGCAACTTCGTTTAGGGTTGATGCATTCTTCATGGAAATTTAAGCTCCTAGTTAAAGGCTTTTCTCAACATCTTGCAGGTCAGTGGTCGGCCACGCGGCAAGGCGGAGCTCAAAGCGAGCTGGCGGCGGCCCCGGTGTTTTCTATGTTGGCGCGCGCGTTGGCGGGCGCATCGACGAGCCAGAAACCAAGCACGCGACGTTTATGAAGATAGCGGGCTCACTCGGACAGCTCCCCTTCGGCCTGAAAGTTTCAGCGTCGAGCATTGCTATTTTTGCCATTGCTTTCAGTGGGTAATTCATTCACCGAGAGGTGCCTACGTCAAATTCAGTCTATATATTAACGCCATCTGGTTTCGAGATTCTCGGTCCGGTGTAGGTGGAAATGGAGTGTCAGGACATCGCCGAGCCTTGTCCTAGCCACACCTGTGGCGTGGAAAAGAAAAAGGCGCGACGGGCAGCTCTGCGGGCGAGCGCCACAATCTTCTCACCCCGGCCGTTCTGCTTCACCTACGTTGAACTGGGAACGTACTCAGGCCATCCGGAACGGCGTCTGCGGTCTTGATCTGCTCAGTCCACTTCCAGGATGTGCCGCAAGGCTGGGAAAACGAGGCAAATCGCCGGTCGGTTTCTAAATGGCGCTGCGGGGCCATTGCCTGCAAACAGCCACTTAGTCATGGCGACAAACATCCGGAGGCAATGGTCACCGGCAAAGTTTGAGAATGTTAATCGAGATGATGCCCGTCATAGGCGGTTTTGCAGCTCCGGCAGAATGACGAAGAGATCGCCGACGAGGCCGTAGTCGGCAACCTGGAAAATCGGCGCCTCCTCGTCCTTGTTGATGGCGACGATGACCTTCGAATCCTTCATGCCGGCGAGATGTTGGATGGCGCCGGAGATGCCGACCGCGATGTAAAGATCGGGAGCAACCACCTTGCCGGTCTGGCCGACCTGCCAGTCGTTCGGCGCATAGCCGGCATCGACCGCGGCGCGGGAGGCGCCGACGGCGGCACCGAGCTTGTCGGCGACCGGCAGGATGACCTCCTGGAACT